>NZ_DCRG01000027.1:0-18402 GCF_002325125.1 Sphingobacterium sp. UBA1498 | reverse complement strand
CAGCTCACGCTTCTTTTTAGACGGATTCCCTCACCAAATTAGTTGATACCATGCATCATTTTTTTCAATATCGGATTGAACGCAATCAATAAAAGCGCAGTAACACCTGGAACTATAGCAAATATCATAAAGAAATAAGACATAGAGTGCTCTTCTGTGATTTTATCGATATAAGAACCTAAAAACCCGCCAATGAAATTTGCGATTGCGGAAGCACAAAACCAACATCCAAACAAAAGGCCCAAAAATTTCTTCGGAGAGAGTTTACTTACGTAAGATAGCCCGACAGGTGATAGACAAAGTTCTCCTGCAGAATGGAAAAAATAGGCGATAACAAGCCAAACCATACTGACTGATGCTGTTTTAGCCCCCTGTGGAATGTCATTGGCGCCATAAGCTAGCGCGGCAAATCCAATACCGACTAATATCAGACCCAGTGCAAATTTTACGGGGCCAGAAGGATTCCATACCTTTTCCCAGAATTTACTGAAAGAAGATGCAAGAGAAATAATAAAAAATGCGTTCAATATTTGAAACCACGAAGCGCCAACTTCCGAACCTGTTATACCGATCTCGCGAAATATTTTCCATAAACCCAAGCCCCAGATAATACCGAATGAAATTGCTGTAAACAAAATTGTAAGCGGATACTGTTTATATATTTTTCTAGCCAATGCTGTCAAAACAATCGTTACAATTACGATAGGTACAATGGTCAAAATTGTATCAATCCATTTAAACGTAATCGCTGAACTTCCTGACAAGACACGCTGCGTGTAATCCTTCGCAAATATTGACATCGAACCGCCAGCCTGTTCGAAAGAAAGAAAGAAAACCACGCTGGCCAACATAAATATTGTAACAACGATAAGGCGGTCTCTAACAACATTTCCAGGAATAACCTCATCAATATCTTCATGATTTTTGACCTTTTCGTCATGATGAGCCTGTAACGCTTTAGGCGTATTACCGATAATACCAAATATGCGCTGTCCAAAATAGAATTGTAGCATGCCGAAGAACATAAATACTCCAGCTAGTCCAAACCCATAATGCCAACCTATTTTTTCACCGATATAACCACATAGGAGCATTCCCAAAAATGAACCAGCGTTGATACCCATATAAAAAATTGTATAACCTGCATCCTTCTTTGAACTTTTGTCTGGGTATAGATTTCCTACCATCGAAGAAATATTAGGTTTAAACATACCATTCCCTAAAATCATTAAGAGTAATCCTAAATAGAAGAAATTTGAATGGACAGCTTCAAACGCCATAGACAAGTGTCCTAATGTCATAATCAATGCACCAATCAAGATAGCCTTCTTAAAACCAGTCAATTTATCCGCAATCATACCACCGATCAATGGAGTCAGATAAACAAGACCAGTATAGGTCCCATATAACTGCATCGCCTGCGCATTGCTCCATTCCCATCCACCGTCAGCGATCGTACTGATTAAAAATAAGGTCAATAAAGCCCGCATACCATAGTAGCTAAAACGCTCCCACATCTCCGTGAAAAATAGTACAAATAATCCAGCGGGATGCCCACTCACCATCTTGTCATCTATACCCTGCTTGGCCAGATGCGCTACAAGAATTTGATCTTTTTCTTGATTCATATAATTTCAATAATTGTTTTATAACTCAGGTTTTGTTTTTATTTTGATAAAAATTGCTTGAAGATACACTAATTTTCTATGAATTAGTCAATTCCATGCATCATCTTTTTTATTTTTTTATTGCCTAAAACAAGGAATACTGCCGCTATCATCGGTATCACTGTAAACACAGCAAAGAAATAAGACATGGAATGAGATTCGGTAATCTTATCGATATACGACCCAATAAAGCCTCCTATAAAATTAGCAATAGCATTGGCGCAAAACCAAAAACCGAACAGCAATCCAAGGAATCGCTTTGGCGACAGTTTACTAACATAAGACAATCCAACCGGACCTATACATAATTCGCCTACTGTATGAAAAAAATAAGCTATGACCAGCCAAATCATACTGACTGAGGCAGCTTTTGCACCAGTGGGAATCTCCGAACTACCAATTGATAAAGCAGCAAAGCCGACGCCGACCAATGTCAAACCCATTGCGAATTTAATTGGCCCAGAAGGATTCCATACTTTTTCCCATATCTTACTAAATGAAGTCGCCAGTGTAATTATAAAGAAAGAGTTCAACATCGGAAACCATGATACCGTAACTTCAGAATTCATATCATAATATTCGCGATAGACCTTCCATAAACATAAGGACCAAATGATCACAAAAGAAATACTGGAAAAAAGTATAATCAAGGGATATTTACGAATAATTTTTTTAGCCAACACGAACAAGACACCAGTGATAACTACAATAGGCAACACGGTCAACGCAGCATCAAACCATTTAAATAGTATCGCTGCATCCCCACTCAACACCCGCTGTGTATAATTTTTAGCAAATATTGTCATTGACCCACCCGCCTGCTCAAATGCTAAGTGAAATACAATACTTGATATCATAAAAATAACAATCACCAACAAACGATCACGAACGACATGTTTCGGATTTTCTACCTTATTTACTGCGTCATCGGTAAGCTCTTCCTTCCTTTCTGGGGTATTTCCAATTTTTCCAAAAATCCGTTGGGCGAAATAAAACTGCAACATACCCAAAAACATAAATACACCTGCTAAACCAAATCCATAATGCCAACCAACCTTTTCGCCGATGTAACCACAAAGCATCATTCCTAAGAAGGCTCCTCCATTTATTCCCATATAAAATATGGTATAACCGGCATCCTTTTTGCCCCCTTTATCGGGATACAACTTACCAACCATGGATGATATATTCGGCTTAAACAAACCGTTTCCTAGAACAATAAGCACCAGACCTGCTAAAAAAAAGCTTTTATTAAACCCTTCTAAAGCCATAGCAATATGCCCCAAAGTCATAATTATAGCACCGACCATAATGGATTTTCTATATCCTGTGAGACGATCAGCAATAATTCCACCAAATAGCGGAGTCAAAAACACCATTCCGGTATAAAGACCATAGAGCTTCATCGCCTCTGAATTAGTCCATCCCCAACCATGTTGTGCAATAGTAGAAACCAAAAAATTCACTAAAAGCGCCCGCATACCGTAATAGCTAAAACGCTCCCACATCTCCGTGAAGAATAATACAAATAATCCGGCGGGGTGCCCTTGTACCAATACATGCTCCGCCCCTACTTTTTCCAAATGGGTTTCTAGAACAGCATTCTTTTCAAAATTCATGTTTTTTAATAGTTGTTTTTCAAAATGTGGTAGTGTAATTTCCATTTATTATTTCATCATCAGCAAATGGAAAACTGATGACCCTCTATATTACCTTAATCTCATAGGATCAAGTAGATATCAGACCAACCAATGTCTAATTTAAGCCCTGTAAGACACAAAGAGGTAGATGAATAAACATCCCTTATAACAGTCAAGTTCTTTCCATCTATTGAAAAGAACTTGATTTATTCATGATTAAATCAAAGGACGTAAACGTTCCAGCAACCTTTTAGTCGCAAAGATCCCCTCTTCCTCGCTCAACTTACTTCCCTCATATTCAATACCAATGTATCCTTTGAATTTTGCTTTCTTGATGATCTTTAACATACGCTCATAATCAATTTGCGTTTCGTTGCCGTTGGCATCAAAATCATGTGTTTTGGCGCTGACACCATGCGCATAAGGCATCAAATCTGTGACGCCCTGATAACGATCATATTCATAGAAGTTTCCAAGATCAGGTAAACTTCCACAATACTTACTACCGACTGCTTTTAGTGTATTGGCTAACCAATCACCATGTGAAGAAATACCACCATGATTTTCTACAATAATACTGATTCCTGCTTTTTTGCCTATATCTGACAATGCGGTCAGGCTTTCAACAACACGTTTACTCACTTCCTCAGGTGCCCCTTTACCGGCAGCATTAACGCGTATGGCGTGACATCCCAGAAAATTAGCTGCAGAAATCCATTTATAGTGATTTTGCACAGCTTGTTTTCTCTTGGTTTCGTCTTCATCACCTAGATTTCCCTCACCATCAATCATAATGAGTACATTACGTACACCATTATCTTTAGCACGCATATTCAGCTCGGTAAGATAATTATTATCATTCGCCTTATCTTTAAAAAATTGGTTCACGTATTCTACACCATAGATACCATATTTTTTTGCAGCCAAGGCTGGAAAATCCAAATTATTCAAATCTCCTTTGAATAAAGATTTATGCAAAGACCATTCCGCCAGGGAAATATCAAACCAATCTTTCTTCGCTGCTGCAAAGCTCTCCAACGAAGGAGCCAATGCAATCCCAGCAGATGCTAATGCAAGGTTTTTAAGAAAATCTCTTCTTGAATTCATGTGTTTAGATTTATGTTTTATTTAAATATTTCCCCAGCCAGTGCTCAATACATCCACCAGGTGCATGGTCTGAATAGGTAATTTATGTTTATCGATATAAGATTGCAACTGCAGTAAGCAAGATGAATCAGTCGATATGATGTAATCCGCATGCATATCCAAAGCATTCTGCACTTTCTGTTCAGCCATCGCAGCCGATATACCTTCGAATTTTACTGCAAAACTACCACCAAATCCACAGCATGTCTCACTATCTTTTACCTCTACCATCTCCAAGCCCAAAACCTTACTCAGTAATATTCGGGGTTCATCTTTAATCTTGCATTCCCGTAATGCCGAGCATGAATCGTGGTATACGGCAACTCCCTCCAATTCAGCCCCAAAATATTCCTTTTTCAGAATGTTTACCAAAAAATCAGATATTTCAATAACCTGTTGTTGTATTTTATGACATTGATGAGAATCTGCAGAATTAGCGAATAGATCGTTGTAACCGTGCCTTACCATCCCAGTACAAGAAGCAGACGGAGAAATAATAACATGCTCGCCTGAAAAATCTCTTAGAAATTTCCGTCCAACCTGCTTTGCATCTTCCCAAAACCCAGCATTGTATGCCGGTTGGCCACAGCATGTCTGCTCGGGATTATATACAACCTCACAGCCAACTTTTTCCAGTAAACGAACAGTATTAAACGCAGTCTCAGGATAAAGCTGATCTATAAAACAAGGAACAAAAAGTTCTACTTTCATATTAAATTTGATCAATAAAATTAAGATTTATTGGATACTAAAATCCGTACCAAAAGTAACAATCCAATTACAAAAAATAAAGAAAGAACCAATGCTGAGTACCGAATATTGTGTGTTATTTGTTCTATAAGCCCAAATGAAAATAACCCGATGACAATGGCTACCTTTTCTGTAACGTCATAAAAAGAGAAGAAAGCAGTGGTGTCTTTGATATCAGGTGGAATTAGTTTCGAATAGGTTGAACGTGACAGCGACTGAATTCCGCCCATGACTAGGCCTACCAGTGCGGCAATAATATAAAATTGAAGCGGAGTCGATAAATAAAAAGCTGATATGCAGATTCCGATCCAAATCATTACTACCACTATCAATACTTTAATATTTCCAAACAGTGTGGATAAATAAGACATTAAAAATGCCCCTAAAATGGCTACAAGCTGAATAAGAAGAATCGTGGCAATCAATCTTTCCGCACCTAAGTGCAGAATTTTCTCTCCGAAGGAAGAAGCGACAATCATTAAGGTCTGCACACCAATCGCGTAGAAGAAAAATGCCGGCAGAAACTGTTTGATTTCAGGAATACCTTTGATCTTTTGAATCACGTGTCCAAATTCATCCCGTACGTTCTGTATGAAGCTTTTACCTGTAGTATTACCAGTAGCCTCAATTTTGGGTAAATATTTAAATGGAATCATAGAGAACCCGAGCCACCATAATCCAACCATTAGAAACGATATGCGTGCTGGTAAAGAGGCGTTTGTAATACCAAACCATCCTGGTTTAAGAACGACTATAAAACAAAGAATCTGTAATGTAACGCAGCCAATATAGCCATAAGCAAAACCTTGCGCGCTCACTTTATCCTGTTGATCAACAGTAGCTAAAAGTGGCAAATAGGAGTTATTAAACAAAACACCGCCGATATAACCCATTGCAGCAAGCACAAAACATATGATACCGATTTCCAGCGTATCAAGCTTAAAAAAGAATAGGCACATACATGCCATCGCGCCCATATAGGTAAAGAATTTCATGATCTGCTTCTTCTTTCCATTTGCATCGGCGTACGAAGAAATAAAGGGCAAAGAAAAAGACATCAGCAAATACGCAAAAGCTAAAGAAAAATTGGAAAGTGCGGTATTAACCACTTCAATTCCAAAGAAACTGACAACATCTCCATGCTCTTTCGTTGTAGTAATTGCTGTATAATAAACTGGAAATATTGTGGAAGTAATAACAAGGTTGTAAGCAGAATTGGCCCAATCAAACATGGCCCAAGAACGAATCAATTTTTTGTTGTTTTTTACAATTGCTTCCATTTAAATTGGCTTAATAAGTTTGACGAATATAAGTAATAATTTTAGCCATTTCTTTACGAATTGCACTTGCCCGATCATCAATATAATTATTGTTCATAAAAGAAAAGGCCATTCTTCTTCCTTTCCGTGTAATGAGATAACCGCTTTGATTATAGACAGAGGTAATAGTTCCGGTCTTAGCAAAAACAAAGGGTTCACCAAGATCTTTGCTATAGGTTCTTCTCAGCGTACCATCTATACCTCCAGCTGGAAAAAGGCGAAAGCGATCCTTCTCATCAGGTAATTTATTTTTCAGAAGAACCAACAAATCCACATTATTTTGCGGAGTAACCTTATTATAGGAAGAAAGACCTGATCCATCAAATAGGGCAACCTCGGCTGAAAAATATTTATAAACGTTATTCTTCATCCAATCCCGCACCAAGTAGGTATCAAATTGGCCAAACTGCTTCCACGAGCACATCATTAAAAACTGTTCAGCAATAAAGTTATCACTGGGCAACATCATTTCACGAATGAGATTTTTTGTTTCACATGAATACAATATTTTTGTATCGTTTGGTTTTGTATAGGTCAGGCGATTTACCTGCTTACCTAGTGTATCCGACAACAATTTCACAAACAAACTATCCGAATAAATAAAAGGGACTTCATTGACATAATCATTTGGTACTGGACGTTTAGACATCCAAAAATTATTGCTTCGAAAAGAGCGTGAAAGCTCGAATTCACCTTTTTTAGGCTCAGGCAAAAAATCCAGGTCTTTCTGAAAAATTCTGGGAGAGGTATTTAAATGATTGTATCCCCTTTGACGAAAAGTAACCACGTTTCCATAGATGGGAAATGTGCTTATTTCAGGCTGATAATAGGCTTCAAAATCCTCCATTGCCCAACCATGTGCGTAGAATTTATTTCTCATAGTACCGGCAACAAAATAGATCGTTTTATTTGTTCTTTTCAAAAAATCATAAACCACCCTTGTATCCAAACGATTATGCAAAAAAGTCGGATCTCCTGTTCCCCAGATTAACAGCGAATCTCCGCGTTCAACATACTCCAAACCTGGTATCGAATCACCCAGCAGCGCCAAAGCAGCATAAGTAGTATACATTTTAGTGTTGGAAGCAGGTGTGAAATGCTTGCTGCCATTAACATCCATGACAAACTTATCAGCATTTAAGTCATACAGTGAAAATCCGTAGAAATGATCATCTAATATTTTGGATTCCTGAAGCATATGGTAGACGTCTTCAAAATCCTGGGACTTAACAATAAGGGTAGAAAATAGGACAAGCCAAAGCAGTAATAGCGTACGCAGGAAATTTTTCATTGGTGTAAACATACAAAAAAGAGTAATAACTCCATTTCTCCTACTGCCAAAATTCAGATACAAATCCTATAAAACAGCAAAGGGAGGATTTATTTCCTCCCTTTGCATTTATTATGTCAGCTACTAGTAGCCCTGATTTTGTGTTAGACTACCATTACTTTTATTTATTTCCTCTTGTGGAATCGGGAAATAAGCATTTTTATCCGCATATGCTTTGCTCTTAAATACAGGGAGTATACTGCCTTCAAATTTTGCGTAATTTGCAATAACCTCTTTCGCTATACCCCAGCGTACCAAGTCGAAGAAACGATGACCTTCCATGGCTAGTTCTAGTCTTCTTTCAAATCGAACAGCTTTACGCGCCTGATCGGCACTTGTGAATGCCGGATAGGGTTTAACCTCGTATTTCGCAGCGGCGACTCCGCCCCCGGTAGTCTTAGATGGTAATTGTGCCGCACGAAGCCGAATAGAGTTAACGTATTTTAAAGCATTTGGAAGATTACCCAATTCAACCTCACACTCAGCAGCCATTAAAATTACGTCAGCAAGTCGAATAATATTCACATCAAGATCGGTTACATAAGCAGCACCGGCCTGTGTATGAGCAGCATGTTGACTTTTCGGAATCATCGTTTTAATACCCGTAAATGGACCACCATGCGGACGACTTCCTTCCTCCGGCCTTAGCCATGCGTCACCAGGAAACTCCCCATAATCCAAGAAATTGACACCGCGGCGACCAACGGTATAATCAAGCCGTGGATCAAATTTTAAGTTCAAATCCAATTTATAATTTGCTATAGCGGTTTTATCTGTCAACAAGATATCAGAAGTATATGGATTCGTACGATAGGAATCATCTAGCATCGGAAGTCCATTTGCATCTACCTTATATGCATTAACGAGATCAATTGAAGGCTGGTAGAAACCACAGCAGCCAACAGGGTTAGTGCCATTAAGACCACTGAGCATATCACCCACATTCGCATTATCCCCACCGCCATCAGGATTGATGGCATGCTTAGCCACTAAAAGCGCTTCGGGTCCATTTTCCTTATTGACATCATAATTATCCTGGAAAGGCATTGTTGTGATGTCACGGCTTCCAATGACATCCTTAAATAAAGTCAGAGCCTCAGTATATTTTTTTTGATAAAGGTATAGTTTACCCAAATATGCTTTCGCAGTACGTTGATCCATTCGTCCACCTTCACCATTGATCTTGCTATCTGGTAAATTCGCAATAGCAGTCTTTAGATCACTTTCGATCATAGGTTGTACATCCTTATCATTTTTGACAACTTTAGCCTCTTCGATGCTTGTATTTTCGTCTACATATGGAATATTTTTAAAGATACGCCACAGAAAAAAGTAGTAGTGTGCACGCAACAATTTCGCCTCACCCTCAATTTCTTTAGCACGCTCTGCTTTAATCGTTTTGCTACCGCTTTGATCTTGGCTCAACAAACGCAGTGTAGTATTTGCACGAAGTATGCCTTCATAATATACCTGCCACATGGTGCTTAGGTTGTCGTTAGAGGAAATCGTAGTAAAAGACTCGATCATATTCATGTTTGGCTGATCGGTGATTACTGATCCCTTGTGTGCATTATCGGATGTAATTTCTCCGAAAATCCATTGGCTTGGCGCCGAACCATAGTTCCCCCAAGTGCCATTTATATTACCGTTCATAATTGCATAGGCACCAATCAAGGTTGCTTCTACCCCTTTCTTTCCCTCAATCTGCTCTTCGATCAATTGCCCTTGAGGATTTTTTTCCAAAAAGCCTTTACTACAGCCAAGCATACCTAAAGTCGTCAGTCCTAACAAACTGTATAATTGAATAGTTCTCTTTTTCATTTTAATTGCTTTATAATTCCGTTAAAAACCTAAACTTACGCCCAACATGTATTGCCTAGATTGTGGGTAAACCCCAAAATCAACGCCAAGTGCTGGATAATCCGATGGTGTTGCTGATACTTCCGGATCAAGACCTTCGTATTTTGTGATGGTGAATAGATTTGTTACTCCGACATAAGCTCTTAATCTTTTCACGCCTGTATTTGCACCAAAGAGTTTATCTGTAGAGAAATTATAACCAATCTGTAAGTTTTTCATCTTAAAGAAGCTTGCATCCTGTACGAAATAGCTAGAAGAGGCATACTCATTAGCCGAAACTTCTTCTTTCGTTTGCGATGGAATCATACTTGATGTATTGGTTGGACTCCACGCATCCAATACGCGTACACTCTTTTGACCATCAAAAACGCCAAAATCCGTAAAGTAACGTGTTGCCTCATAATTCTCATTTCCCTTAGAACCATAGAAGTACATCATGATATCAAAGTTTTTGTAATTGGCATTGAAATTAAGCGAATACGTAAAATCCGGGTGAGGGCTTCCGATAACGGTATTATCTTTTGCGTCAATAATACCATCACCATTCACATCTTCAAATCTAAACCCTCCAACACGCGCTTTCTCGTAAGAAGGGTATTGGGTCAGCTCCGCTTCGTTTTGATAAATCCCCGCTACCTTAAATCCATAGAATGCACCAAAAGGTTGACCTGTTCTTAAAATAGAGGTTTCCATGCTTCGGAAAGCACCGTATACCACATCGTTGATACCGGGTGCCAAACCGACAATTGTATTTTTGTTTCTTGAGATGTTTGCTCCAATATCGAAGTTGAACTTGTTCGGGTCAGTTTGTTTATGATGATAATTCAACGAGAACTCCACCCCTTTATTTTGCATATCGCCAATATTTACATAAGGCGAAGCCGCCCGACCAACAGCTGTCCCTGGTAGTGGCAATGCAAATAACATGTCTGAAGTTTTCTTATTGTACCAATCAAAAGCACCATCAATCTTCCCTTCCAAAATTGAGAAGTCCAATCCTAAATTTAAGGACGCCACCTGTTCCCATTTTACATTCTCATTTTGATAGTCACTGACCCACAGACCACTTACTAATTCATTATTTATTGGATAAGAAGCCGAATTAATAGAAGTTGCATAACGCTTTAAATATTGATATGATGGAATACGTTGGTTTCCTGTAATACCGTAACCTGCTCTTAATTTTAGATCATTTAACCAGCTTGCACTTTTCATAAATTCCTCTTGCGATATCCGCCACGCACCACTCACCCCAGGGAAAGTACCATATTTGTTCTTGGATCCGAAGTTTGACGAGCCATCCCTTCTAACTGTTCCACTTAAGATATAACGATCTTTATACGAATAATCGACCTTTCCAAATATGGAAAACAAAGATCCCAAAGCACCTTCACTTGCTGCCGAATTTTTAGAAGCCTGGCTCACATAAAAGAAATCCGTACTGTTTGTAATAAAGTAGCCATTTCCATTTCCTTGAACCTGGCGATAGGTATTATCAATAGCCTCAGTTCCCAACAATACATTTAAGCTATGGGCGTCATTAAAGTTAGCCTTATAGTTCAAAGTATTTGTCCAGGTCCATTCCGTATTATAACCTGAGGTCTCTGACGATGCACTGTTTGCGCTACCCTCTGTAAATTCCAGATTCGGGTAGGTATAACTTAAATTGTAATAATTCTCATATTTGACACCAAAGCTTGTTCTAAATGTTAATCCTTTTAATATATCATACTCTCCAAAAGCATTGCCAAAGAAGAAATTGCTTTTGTTCACATTATCTTTCGCGCGGTAAGCAATTGCTACAGGATTCTCACCATTTCCCCAGCCGCCTCTAGAGCCTGCAAAATTTCCGCCTTCATCATATACCGGAATAATATTCTTAATACGGTATGCAAATCCAATCGAACTACCCTCACCGATATAATCGCCGGCTGTATTTGTATTTACACCGACGCCATGTCCTTTAGTCATGCTATACTGCATATTTTCACCAAAACGCAGTTTTTTATTAAAAGCGGAAAAATTCGTATTTGAACGTACATTAAAGCGTTCGAATCCCGTATGGATAACTGTTCCTTTTTGTCCCAAATATCCTCCGGATACGGCGTAAGAGGCATTTTCGCCGCCGCCTACTGTATTTAACTGATAAGATTGTGTCGGCGCGTTCTGACTCAATTCTTTGAACCAGTTTGTTCCTGCCTTATTCGCTTTGGTAATTTGATAAAATTCCTCTTTGTTATCCGCATAATTATATTTGGACATATCGGCATCTGCTGGTGTTACTTTGTTGCCCGAGACAGCACCAGCCAACAAATAATCAGGTAGCGGATCCTTATTATCATTTAGGTTATAAATCTGCTGTGGGCTTAACATTTTTGGGAAACGGCCGCTATTAGGCACCTGAACACCGTAATACGCATCAAAATTAATCTGTGGTTTGCCAGATTTGCCAGATTTTGTGGTAATGATGACTACACCATTGTTGGCACGTGAACCGTAAATTGAAGCTGCCGATGCATCTTTCAATACCTGCATTGTTTCAATATCATTCTGATTCAACCAGCTCAATTTTCCTTCAAATGGAACCCCGTCAATTACATAAAGCGGTTCGTTATTATTAATGGTACTATAACCTCGGATTTTAATCTGCGGAGTAGAACCTGGAGCACCATCGGTCACAACTTGAACCCCTGTCGCTCGACCTTGTAAAGACTCGACCGCACTTGCGGCTGGAGTAGTTTTTAATTGGTCCGTATTGACGACAGCGACAGATCCCGTCAAATCCTTCTTACGTTGCGTAGAATAACCAGTCACGACGACTTCTTCCAATGCATCTTGAGAGGCTGTTATCGAAATGGCAAGATCAGCTTTCGACGAAACAGTTACTTCAGTACTTTTGTACCCGATATAACTTACAATAAGCACATCGCCCACTTTTCCCTGAATGGTAAATGCACCGTTCTCGTCGGTAGACGTTCCAGTGCTGCTCCCTTTCACTTTCACAGAAACACCAGTGATACCTTGACCTGTCGAAGCATCTTTCACGACCCCTTTAATAGGCGTCTGTTGTACGCTTTTGGTTTTCATCAATGAAACGACTTCAACTTTGCCATGGTTGGTTAATCCACTGGCAAATCCATGAGTGGTCATTCCTCCCCCAACGAGAAGAGAACTCATAAGCAGAAACCTCGTATTGAACTTTTGGCGCAATATGAGATCAAAACAATTTTTGTCCGCTTTTTTCATCATAATTTTACTAAATAGGTGGTTTAAAAAATTTATGTTTATTCTTTAGTTATTTAAATTGATATTGGTTTATATTTAGTTTTCGGTTATTTTTTTAAGCACAACAACAGCGACAGTCCGTTCTTGCTATCAGATTTAGATCCCCTGGTTATTTATTTTTTTTCTAATTTGGTTACTGAATAGAAATGTTAAAATCTGTTAAATAAATGTAAAGAATAATAAATGTAAAAAAAAAGGAAAAATACCAATTAATTCACAAGACTCTATAAATCAAGTTATTGTATTTTATACACTATCTTAAATTGCAATACTATTGTTACACTAACGGATGCTTCTATTACGTCAGTCAGTAGGTTTGTTAAAATTCAATCTAGACGTCAAATATTGTACAAATAACTTTAAATAAGCTAAAAGCTCCTTATATTTGTTATTGATGAATGTAAGTAATTTATTAGAACGGGCGCTCCGATTCGAGTTCCTATCCAAGGAAGAGGGCATTTTTTTATATCAAAATGCACCTACAGCTGATTTGACTTTCGTAGCCAATGAATTGCGTAAAATACAGGTACCCCATGGTAAGGTGACCTGGCAAATCGATAGAAATGTTAATACAACAAATGTGTGTATTGCAAATTGCAAATTCTGCAATTTTTTCCGTCGTCCCGGACATGAAGACAGTTACATCACCGATATCGAAAGCTATAAACAGAAAATAGAAGAAACTTTTAAATTCGGTGGCGACCAATTGTTACTGCAAGGTGGTCATCACCCCGATTTAGGTATTGAGTTTTACAAGAATCTTTACCGGCAATTAAAAGCGCTTTATCCTTCCCTAAAACTGCATTCTCTTGGACCTCCGGAGATTGCGCATATTTCCAAATTAGAGAACATGAGCCATATTGAAGTATTGACTCAATTGAAGGAAGCGGGTTTGGATTCTCTACCTGGAGCAGGCGCTGAGATCCTTAATGACCGTGTTAGGCGTTTAATCTCAAAAGGAAAATGTGGAGGTAAAGAATGGTTGGACGTGATGCGGGCAGCACATAAAATAAATTTGCCTACTTCAGCTACTATGATGTTCGGTCACATTGAAACAATAGAAGAACGTTTTGAACACTTGGTATGGATTCGTGAAGTCCAGGATGAAAAGCCAAAAGAATCGCATGGATTTATAGCATTTATTCCTTGGCCCTTTCAAGATGACGGCACCTTGCTAAAGAGACTCCGCGGCATTACGAATAACATAACAAGTGAAGAATATATCCGTATGATTGCTTTAAGCCGGATTATGCTTCCTAATATCAAAAATATACAGGCTTCTTGGCTCACAGTCGGAAAACGTACCGCACAGTTATGTCTGCACGCCGGAGCGAACGACTTCGGCTCAATTATGATCGAGGAAAATGTTGTTTCAGCAGCTGGTGCGCCACATCGATTTACATCAAAATCTATACAGGAAGCAATTTTGGAAGCTGGATTCACTCCCCAACTACGAACACAAAAGTATGAGTTCCGCGAATTACCAGCTCATATGGTCGAACAGGTCATTAACTATTAATACGCTACATTGAAAGACGTCATAAGAAATATTGAAGCAATTATATTTGCTTCTACAGAAGGAATCGATCTTGCCGATATAAAACAGATTTTACAAGAAGCTTTAGCCATCGAAGTATCCAGAGACGAACTGCGTGACTTGATAAAAAAAATTGAAACCAAGTATCAGGATGAAGATGCTGTACTCGAATTACGCTACATTAACAATTCCTACCAGTTTTTGACAAAAGCGCTGTACCACGAATCGATTCAGCAACTTCAAAACCACAACAATAAACGAAAATTAAGCCAATCGGCTCTGGAAACACTCGCGATCATTGCTTACCGACAGCCCATCACAAAACTGGAAGTTGAACAGATTAGAGGTGTCAGCTGTGATTATTCCATTCAAAGACTTCTTGAAAAAAAATTGATCAAAATCGCCGGAAAGGCAGATAGTATAGGAAAACCATTACTTTATGCAACTAGTCCACAGTTCATGGATCACTTTGGAATCAATGGTGTCAGAGATCTCCCACAAATGAAAGATATCGTCACAGAAGACAACGCTATCGGCGAAACAAATGAATAAATAAAATAAAATAAATTTTTATTTTTAAAATACAACTCAACACATTGATTAACAGAAAAATAAAGTGCAATATTTTTTTGAAAAAAAGTTTTGAAAAATAGTTTTCTTCTCTAATTTTACAACATTAAATAAGAAACAATAAAGTATTATTTTATGAACACGGCAACTTTAGCTAACGAAGATTTTGAAGAAGTAAAATTCGCATCTTTTAACGGTCCTGATGACGATGATGATGATTTCGATGATGATTTCGATTTACCTGAAATCGACCCGATTGGAGGATTGGATGACTTCGATGATGAAGATGAATTTTAATATTTTAGTGTAATATATCACTACCTATTAAAAACACCAGAGTATCATTAAAAGATAAGGCGTCCAATTTGGTTGAACGCCTTATCTTTTATTTACTTTACCTGATCGATCAATTTATGTAGCTCCATTTTGGGAATCATTCCGCTCTGTCGCCATACTTGCTGGCCATCCTTAAACAGAACGAAAGTAGGTACGCCACTTACCTTAAAAATCGAAGCAATTTTTGAATTCTTGTCCACGTCAATCTTTATGATAGACAAATCGTCTTGATAAAATTCCTTAAGATCCTGTAAAATCGGCGCCATAGTCTGGCAGGGACCGCACCAAGTCGCAAAAAAATCCACCAGAACCAGCGAATTTGATTGAATAATCTGGTCAAAAGTAGCCATTATTGATTCTCCTTTTCTTCTTTTTTCAATGCTTTATATCCGCCTTGGATATTGCATATATTTTTAAATCCTTTCGAACTCAAAATAGATAAAGCTATTGTACTCCTGTATCCCGATTGGCAATATATATACAACTGCTCATAATCTTTTCTAAGCTCAGAACCAAAATTAACTAAATCTGTTAAGGGAATATTCATTGCATTGTCAATATGTCCACTTTTAAATTCTTTCTCTGTCCTTACATCTACAATATGACCCTCAACTGATTTTTTATTAAATTCCCTCGCTGTAATAGTACTTAAAGACGCTACCATCTCTTTACTCTTCCAAGTTTCAATCCCCCCTTCCAAAACTCCAACAATATTTATATACCCTAACTTTATCAAATGATCAATGACAGCCTCATTATTTTCCGAATCAGTGATTAGCAAAAACTTTTGATCTTTGGTGGGGAAAACTTGCGTCAGAAAATGATCAAAGGGGCCTTCAAAACTAATATTAATCGAATTTGGAACGAATCCCTGCAAAAAATCATCACAATATCGGGTATCAAGCACCTGAATATCATCAACACTACAAAGCTTTTTAAACTTATTCAATGTTAATAGAGGCGGATTGGAAGGGATTTGTTGTTGGATACCCGGGCGGGATTTTGGTTTTGCCTGCAATTGCTTTTGATTACACACTGATAAAAAACAAACGCAAAATAGTGAGATAAAAAATCTATACATATATTCTTTATTTAAAAGGAATAAGCAGCTTTTCCAATTCCTCAATTTTACCATTATATATATTAAGGTCAACATTGCCCTGAATCCCTCGTACGGTACCTTTCTCAGAAAATTGCCAGAAAGTCCAATGCTCTTTGGGGTTCTCAACCCAAAAATTGTAATTAGCAATCCATAAGATATAAGCTGCAAATTCCTTTTCCAGAAAATCACTATAAAACTTATCTCCTGAGTAAAGAATTGGTTTTACCTTATAATGGGCTTCTACTTCATCAAGCCAACGTCTTAGACCAACTTTCAAACTATCCATAGATTGTTGTTTGGGATGCTCCTCAATATCCAAAACTGGCGGCAGATCTCCAGCTTGAAGTTTAACCTTACGAATAAAATTTTTAGCCTGCTTTACTGAGTTCTCGTTGGGTCTGAAATAATGATAAGCTCCTCTTAAAACCGCCCTATTTTCAGTTTTACTCCAGTTTCGGCTAAACTTACCATCGATTCCTCTCTCCCCCATCGTGGCCCGGATAAACACAAAGTCTATCGGAAAGTGATCATTGATTGTGTTTACATTTTGCCAATCTATTTCTTCCTGATAGGCAGAAACGTCAATGCCAAACACTTTATCGTCATGCTTACTCATAATCTCAATATTCCTGATATCGTATTTAGCCTCCTTTGTTAACGACTTATCCTTAGAACTAGCCACACGGAAATAATAGATAATTCCAGCTCGATAATGCCACAAGACAAGACATAGAAAGAATAAAAACATTCCTGCTACCATCCAAATCCACTTAGTCTCTCGACCCGGGCCTCCTTTTGTACCTGTTCTTTTTGTTTTTGATCGCTGTTGCGCCATAGCACGATGAAGTTACGGCAATAGCAATTAACTCGCAAAATTTTCGCAACAATTTATATTTTTGTATATGATCGTATACAACCCCAAAGACTGGCTTTCAGCAACTTTCAAATTACACAAATCAGACACCTTTAAAAAGTTACTGCCATTCCTTGTTTTAATTGCTTTTTATTCCTGGGCGATAGCCTTTGTAGAATTGGAATTCCTTAAATTAAATGAAAAGAGTTGGGTAAAGAATATTACCATCGTCCACAATCTCCTTGGTTTTGTCATATCGCTCTTACTTGTTTTTCGTACAAACTCGGCCTATGACCGTTGGTGGGAAGCCCGAAAACAATGGGGAACTTTAACGAATGTCAGTAGAGCCTTGTCCTACAAATTGAATGCAATGCTAGAAACAGATGATAAGGTTAACCGAAGTTTTTTTAGGAAAGCAGTACCGCTATTTGCTGAGACCCTTTATGATTTTTTAAGATCGGACTACACCAAGTTTATGCTAGATGAAAATGAACATCCCGAATTGAAGGCATTGGATAATAAAAAGCATGGACCAAACCAAGTGTCCAATATGATCTTTCATAAAATAAACGATCTTTATAAGGCCGGAACCATAAGTGGCGATCAACTTATTATACTCAATGAGGAAATAGTTGCGATGACAAATGTCTGTGGTGCCTGTGAACGAATTAAAAACACGCCGATACCTTTGGCCTATAGTGCATTTATTAAGAAATTTATTATTTTCTATACCATGACCCTGCCCGTAGGTTATGTTTTTTCGATTGGTTATTTTGTTGTAATTGCTGTACCGTTTATCCTATATGTTTTGGCGTCCCTCGAATTGATTGGAGAATCCATTGAAGAACCATTTGGTATAGATCAAGACGATTTACCTATCGATAAAATTGCTACCAATATCCGAAAGCATTGCCATGAAATTATACCTGCATAAGCTTTTAGAAAAATAATCTAGCTCATTTTCAAACGCTAAGCCTATCTCCGAGAAATAAGTTTTGTAAATCTAT